>NZ_LRDR01000030.1:0-941 GCF_001541635.1 Acinetobacter sp. LMB-5
AGATGAACACTACTCAAGAGAACAATTTCGTTCGAGTTACTGAAGCAGCATTAACGGAAAGCACTCAACTACCTGTTGACTGCATTGTTGATTCGCTGGCCGTTAAGGATTACGCAAACGTGTCGCACATGCTGGGAAAGGTTTAAGCCTGGCTCGAATGAGTAGCGAGATGTTCAACCAGGCGTTTGAATCGCTATCTAATAAAAACTCCAAGATGAATGTGTCAGTCTCAGAGCTAATGAGTATGAACTGGCATGAGATGTCCTACATGATTGAGAGATTCAACAATGTCAACAAGAAAACAAAGTAACGGTTATGCTCTAGAGCTTCTTGTTGGCATTCAGGACGAGTTCTCAGGCAAGTCAAAAGCTATCGAGCAAGAAACTAAGCGTTTGAGTAAAGAAGTGGATTCACTTCAAAAAACGACAGGTGACATCACTAAATTCAAAAAAGCTCAAAAAGCACTTGAGGAGTTGCAAGAGCAACAAAAGCAAAATACTAGCGCCGTTGAAAAGCACAAAGCTGCGCTTGGTCAACTGGATAAGCAAAACAAAGAGTCCGCTCAGGAGTCTAAGCGATTAGGAACCGAGCTCAAAAATCTCAATAAAACCGTTGGTGACATTGCTGCCTACAAAAAGGCCAAACAAGCTCTTGGTGATTTAGAAAAACAACAGCTGCAAAGTAAGCTGGCTGTCGACAAGCAAAAAGCCTCCATTGCGGATCTGAAAAAGGAAATTAAAAAAGGTACGCAAAGTGAAGACATGCTTGAGCCTCAACTTCAAGCATTGCAAAAGCTAGAAAAAGAGCATCGAGACATTACCACCAGCTCTCGCGATTACGAACGCCAATTGCGTAAACTAGGCAAAGCACTCGAACAAGTAGGCGTTGATGTCAACGACTTAAGCAAAGCGGAAAGCAAAACCCTAACGTCGATTGAAAAA
>NZ_LRDR01000031.1:0-251 GCF_001541635.1 Acinetobacter sp. LMB-5
ATTGGGCAAACTAGCGCAGGTTTCGGTATGTGCGTTACGAGTTCGGTGTTCTCAATTGCAGGTGCATCATGGTGTAGCTCTATGGGGGCTACAATGATGGCACATGGGACTAATAACATTTATGAAGCCTCATATAACATCACAGGTAACATAGTTCAAAACTGGAAAGGAACATATACAGGTGATTATGGGGATGCTGATGGATATGTTCGAAAAACATATCAACGTATAGCTAAAGAAAAGGGGTTTGA
>NZ_LRDR01000032.1:0-656 GCF_001541635.1 Acinetobacter sp. LMB-5
AGTATCAACATGTAGCCAAACAAATGGGGTTTGGAGTCAATGAGGGAAACTTGGCATATTCAGGCGTTGATATTGCTACTAGTGCCTATGGGCTTTTAAAATCTGATCCTAAAAGTGTAGCTGGATGGGCTGAGGCGGAAAAAGTCACTCAATTTAAATTGTATTATTATTTTTCTAAAGATCTAGAGCGAGGGTGGAGAAGAGCGACAAAATTGTCATTGTTTTCTGAAATGGCAGCGGATGTTGCTACTATTGATAGCGCTATTGAACCGTATTATAAGAAATAGGAATCCATATGGAGTCTGGACTATATATATTAATTGGCATAATTGGTGTCGTTGTTAGTTTTATATTGTCTGAATTATATGTACTAAAGAAAAATGGATTCTTTTTGGGGTTGTATCTATTTGTCTCTGTTCTATTTAACTCTCAACATTACAGTGTTGCATTTAATCAGGAATTTTTGAACTCATGGTTATTTATGTTTTCTAATGATACATCTGTGGCATTAGGTTATGTGCGTCATATTGGTTTAATATTTTTCATATTAACATTAATGACTTTTCCACCATCAAAATTTAGATTATTGCTTTATGTTTTGTTTAGGCGTAGAAACAAATCGAAGTATTGATACCAACAAGAAAGGCTCACCAAAT
>NZ_LRDR01000033.1:0-204 GCF_001541635.1 Acinetobacter sp. LMB-5
TGCGCTTAGAAAAATCGAAGAGAATCGTTTGTCACGCCAGACAGAAAAAGCTGATAATTTCTCTCAAGATGGCAGCTATCGACGCAATCTAGTAGTGAATGATGAATCGTTTAATGTTCGTTTTAAAGCTAGTTGCGCTACGCCTGAATGCTTAATGAGAAATGCCAATATCGACATGGAAGATGATGCTTTTCAGGATTACAT
>NZ_LRDR01000034.1:0-668 GCF_001541635.1 Acinetobacter sp. LMB-5
AAGATGATGCTTTTCAGGATTACATCGAGGCAGCGACACAAGATAAACGTTCGGATGTGATGCAGGTGATTGGTGTTTCTTTAATTGCTAACCCTTACTTGGCACCTTTGCAAAGGGTTGTCCAAGCTGATGTTGTTTATTCTGCTGCTAATTTAGATTTTGACCCGCTTTGGGCTTATGCTACAGGGATGGGGGCTGCATATCGCTTAAGATTACTCAATCTGCCTAAGCGAGTCCAAGATACATCGGATAGTTTTGTTAGTTATCTCACTGGTAATTTTTTAAGTGGAGATAACGATGATGATTAATAAAATTAAAGTTTGGAGATATATGAATATCTCCGATGGAGTATTTATTTTTTGCGTCATCTTAGGTGTGCTGTTTTTTCGGGATAGTGTTTTGGGTGTTATTGGGATGTGGTTTGCCGCTTTTCTTTGTTCTGGTTTAGGGCTTCGCCTTTATTGCAAAGGTAAAGGAATGATGAGGTACGGTACAATAAACAACGTAGATGAAAACGATATAGAGACAATTATGGAATCTTATCGGGCGCATCGTGACACAATGATAGGAACTACAACGGTAGCTGTTATATTTACACTTTATCAGTTGTACCACAGCAGTTTTTGACTGAAGCTATCAGAAACAATAAAGCCTCCCCATGGGGAGGC
>NZ_LRDR01000035.1:0-809 GCF_001541635.1 Acinetobacter sp. LMB-5
GGGCTGATTTGGGGAGTCTTGCGACAACCTTATTCACCGCTTTTGGTCTCTTGTTTCTTGTAAGGTCTTTACCTCTTCTAATGTGAAGATTCGGTAAAGGTTTGAACGATAATACTCGAATGGGTGCTTCGATTCTTTGAACCTTATGTATTCAATTTTGTTGAAGTGGTTCTCTAACAGCTTTTTCATTTCGTTACTCTCAACGATGAAAAAGACTGCATGCCAGTACCCCTCTTTTTTTGCCTGTATGTGCTCTTTAAAAATGGTCCTGTAGCGTGATGGCGTTTGAATTGTTTGCATCAGTTCGAGTGCAATCTTTGCTCCCGAAGGACTTTTCACCAAGCCATCCGGTTTGTGTGCTACCTGATATTTTTTGCGTACATCTTCATGCTTACCATTTTCCCAATCACGCCATCCATTTTTTTGTAGCTGGAGCTGCACAAACTGTACTTTCATTTTATGTTCTGCATTCTTGGCCGTGACTCGGTACGGTACAAAACTCTTCTCTCTGCCATTACTTTTCTGTTGGTTTTGCGCAAGGCCTAAGTCGGTCACTCCCCACAATGCAAGCTTCCCTCTTGGCGTTTTTAGTTCGTACTTTTTGATGAGGTCTAAGCCTTTTAGTTTTGCCAGTAAACGATCGAGAGGCTGCCTTTTTTGATAATTCAAAAGCACCATTAAGTTGGTGATTGTGGAGTACGTTTCTTGTATTAAAAATTGTATGACGCATTGCATGTTGTCTGCATTTCGTTGGTAACGTTCGGTTTTATCTTGGATCAGATATTGTGTGTTCATCGGCCTCTGCCATC
>NZ_LRDR01000036.1:0-748 GCF_001541635.1 Acinetobacter sp. LMB-5
ACGATGAAAATTACACCGTCGCCATTCCCCATCTATGTCACGAGTCTTTTCATGCGGCAATGATGCTTAGTCAAATGGTAGGAATAGATACGAACGTGAACGATGATGAGGCAGGTGCCTATTTGGCGGAGTGGTTCTCTGGAAAGGTGCTGGACTTTGTGCATGAAGCCAGTATGGCCAATAAGCAAAAGAAGAAATCGAAAGGTAAGAAATGAAAATCAAGAAAGCCAGCATTACGCTGGCTTTCTTTTTGTAAGCTTAATTTTCCGCAACAGCCTAATCTGAGCCTGAATTGGTCTAAGTGCTTCTTCGCTCTCCATTCGCAAGGTAACTCTACCATCGCAATCAATATCGAGCTTCTCTTTATTTTTGATCAGGTTTTCCGCCAATCCGCCTGGAATGGGGCTTTTAAACATCCAGAGCATAAATGCTTCCTCAATATGAACTTAAACTAAAAAAGACCACTGTGTTGGTGGTCTTTGAGTTCATCATTCTTTAGATGACTTGGCTAATTCTAGCTTAATGTCATTCAGCGCCTTCAATGATTCAATGCGCATCTGGTCAACCTTGCCGTCCACTTTGTCGAGTTTGTTATCAAGCTTATCTTCAGTTTTATCTAACTTGCCATCGATTTTATCAGTGTTGTTTTTTAGGTCATCAAGTAACTTTTCATTATTTGATAGTTGAACTTGGACTGCACTCATATCTGAATCTAGGGCGTTGATTTTAATTAGAGTCCAACTGCCTA
>NZ_LRDR01000037.1:0-745 GCF_001541635.1 Acinetobacter sp. LMB-5
CTCTGCGGCGCAAAGCCGGATCTCGAAGCCAATCAAGCATGAACAACGTTCTTTCTAATCTGCCAATTTCTCTTAATGCTTTAGCTAATCCATTCTGTTTGGGGTAACTAGCCAGTTTTTTCATCATCAGAGAAGCGGTGACTGTCCCTTGCCTAATTGATGTGGCAAGACGCAATACCTCATCCCAATGTGGCTCGATATCTTTTGGTTTCAAACTTGTTGGAGAGATAATGGATTTAAGTCCTGGGTATTGCTCCGGCTTTCCTTCTATATACAAGCGCTTATCATGAAGATCTCTAATTCGTGGGGCAAAGGCAAATCCTAGTAGATGCATTAAAGCAAAGACATGCTCTGTGAAGCCTGCTGTATCGGTGTAATGCTCGGCTATTTCAAGGTCACTTTCGTGATAAAGCAATCCATCAAGCACATGCGTTGAGTCTCTGACTCTACTGATTACCTTCGTGAAAAAAGGACTGTATTGATCTGAAATATGAGTATAAATCTGGACACCAGGCTCTTGGCCGTATTTAAGATTAACTTGACCTGCATAACGCCCATGGTTACCTACTCGAAAGTTTTGCCCATCAGAAGACGACGTTGAACCATCTCCCCAAAAAGTAGCCAGCGGACATTTTTTCTGAGCGTTGACGAGCTCAGCTAACGCTGACGAATACGTTTCATCCCTTATATACCAAGCCTGTATGCCTTCCAATGATGTTTTAGTTGTGCCTGGGCAGGATTCCGC
>NZ_LRDR01000038.1:0-726 GCF_001541635.1 Acinetobacter sp. LMB-5
CAAATCATCCAATCCGGAATTAATTGCACCTTCAATGCCCTTCAAATCACCGCTTAATTCACCAATACCATCATTCAAAAGATGATTAAGTGAAGAAAGTAGTTTGTTGTTGGTATTACCAATCTCTGAAAGTGTACCTGTTTGGCTCTCAATGGCGTTTTTAAGATGGTTAGAGCTATCAACAATAGTATCGGTGTTTAAATCTATAGAATCCTTTAACGCATCGAGGTGTGAAATATTCTCAGCATGGTTTTTATTCAAGTCATTATTGATACCAGTAAGCTGTTTGTTTAAGTCCTTATTCATAGACTCAATAGCCTTTGTAGTATCGCTATTTTCTTCTACATCCGGTTCTGGTTTATCAGGGTCCGGATTGCCAGTGCCGCCACCGTTTGGTTTATCAGGGTCACCTAAGTCACCACCTGTAGGTGGGTCAATATCGGTATCACCAGAACAAGCAGGCCAGTTAGGAGAAAAAATCGTACATGACTCAGGTGGAGGATTATCACACCAGTTATTAGACTCATCACAACAATTAGGATAATCAGGAGAATCAGGTGTGCATTGCTCAGGTTCTGGAGGTTCCTGACACGCAGGCCAATCAGGAGAATCAGGTGTACATTCATCTGGATCAGGTTTTGGCGATGGAACATCACAAGACATGCGAAGGTCTGGAGGGCTAACTTGGTCGTTACAAATAATTGTTGGAGAACCACCATCAGCAAG
>NZ_LRDR01000039.1:0-667 GCF_001541635.1 Acinetobacter sp. LMB-5
ATAGCCTCTGCAATTTCGTCGAACGAATCTTCGAACAGACGCCATACGCCATTCTCTGGAGTATCAGCAAACATACTGCGTAAATGTATGATTCTGGACACTCGAACCGAGCTATCAAACATGTCTGACAAGGTATCTTTACTAATCATTTTTAATTCCTTAAATCCGGTTTAAATAATGTTTTAACGATGTTTAAAGCGAGCGAAACCAAAGCAGTGAAGCCGTGTGGCTCTGCTCGCTGTATTTAATGTGTTATTTACTGAGTGGGGTTATTTACTCTTTGCGAGTAATTTGTTTGCGCGTCGAACCATGGTGCGAAGCATGGCAATGCGAGTCATGTGACAATTTTGAATTCCAGCCCTTGGTTCAGGGAGCTGACTCAATGCCTGCTCAGCTAACTCTTTTACTCGTTCCGGATTGCTAAGTAACATGCAATCTAGCGTTACTCTAGCGTCTGCAACGCTAGTATTAATTAAACTATCTGCTGTTGTAGTCATGATGCTGCCCCTATAGATTTAGCCTTGCGAACCATCAAATCACGCATGGCTGGTGGCGTACCCTTAATCGTTAACGTGTCAGTTTCCACATCGTAGAATACGCGTTCGTTCAGCAGCTGCGCATCGAACGACATCGAGACACCACCACCGTTACCTGCAATTTTCACAAG